>NZ_OZ310199.1:0-1702 GCF_970647075.1 Vreelandella mediterranea
TGCAGCCGAAAGCTCTGTGCAGTTGCGTTTGGCATGCGCTCGCAAGCTCGCCACCATTCAAACCCCGGGGCCGCCGCGAGGACAGCGACTATTAGCCCTCAGAACGCTCTAGATCGAGCTCTGAGACGTTTTGAAGGGGCAGGTCACAGGAGAACCCCAGACGACCCAGAACACGCCTAGCGAGCAGCACACGCCCGACAGGGCCCACTGCATCGGCAAGCTCAACAAGAAGATCAAGCTCAGGCGACTGGGAGAGGCGACGCTCAAAGACCTCAAAGGCAGAGCGCTCAGGGCGATCAAAGCGCCACCCCTGCGACCAGTCAGCGGTCCAAGGAGGCGTACCAGGAGGAGCCTCGAGCAAAGCAGGCGACGCCACATGCCAAAAGAGCCGATCAGGCTGAGCCGCATCACGCAGAGTAGCACCGTAGTCTTGCTTCACAGTCACCTCGTACCGAGTCCGATGGGGGCCAGTAACGCCAGCACGATCAAGCCGCTCCTGCCTCTTATCGTAGACACGAGCAGTTGCACGAGCCTTTGACCGATGGCCAACGTAGAAAGTCCCAGTTTCCCGCCCATCGTCACGAATAGCCAATTCCAGCTTCACACGGAGAGCCTTACGCCCAAGATTCACTTGGCCAGTAGGGTACTGCGACCGCAGAGCGTCTAGGACGTCGGCAGCGTCAACGAGAACGTCGTGGGCAGCATCGAGCCTAGTAACCCTGTGTGGCCAATCCGATATGACGGAAAGCCAATCCATGAAGACGCCAAGCTCCCGCATCTGAGCCAGAGCGGCACCGGAAGCAGAGCAGTAGAGGACACCATAGGTTTCGTAGAGCTTCACAGAGCCCTCGCCCAACCGAAAAGTACGATCATCCAACGGAACCGCGCCCATATCCGAGAGAAGCGAACGCAAGGAACCCACCGGGTTTCGCTTAGGGTGGAAGGTGACAGCCAAGTGGTCGCAAAAAGCCATCAATCATCCTCCCGCCCATGCACGATACAGCCACGGGAGGGAGCAAGACGCTCGCCGGTCGAATAATCGCAGTTGCACCCAGCAGGACGATCAGCACACGGCGAGAGCTCGAAGTCGGAAGGATCATCAAGCGAATCAAAAACCTCACGGAGGTGGTTTAGCTGGTCACGAATCTGCTCACTAGAAGCGCCGCGGACCCTACGGATGACGTCATCCGACGGAGCGGTATTCTGGTCAGGCATAGCCCGCAAAAGCTCCACAAGCGGAGAAAGGCCCTTTCCGAGCATGTCGCCAACAACGGACGACTTCGAGACACCAAGGCGGTGAGAGATGAAATTCAGGTGTTGGACGACTTCGGGGGGAAGGGTGAAAGACACCCGTTTCATGTTGGCCATAGAGCCTCCTGTTAAGTAATACCTAAGAAAAATACTAGCTTGGTATTACCTAAGCAAGAGAAAAGTATTACCTAACAGGAAAAGCTCTTTAAACCCCACAACCACGCGCTGTAGCAGACGACAACGCACGGAAGTAGAAAATGAATAGGAGGTATTACTATATCTCCTATTCGCCGAGCCGGCGGCGGGGAGCTAGGCTCGCTTCCCTTCGCCGCCCCGGCAAAAAGTCCCACCACTGAGACAATGAGCCGGTATTACAGCGACCGGCTGGAAACCCACCCCGTTTGGCAGAAGTGAGGGACCAGGCGAAAGCCAACGCAGGCCTAAACGATCG